>NZ_JACYFG010000012.1 GCF_014803405.1 Pelagicoccus enzymogenes | reverse complement strand
CCAACGCAGAGCTCAGGCGACAAGGCCTAAACTATCGTTTGGATTACTGGGGTGGTTGGTTTTCATGGGTTCGTAATGAAAGAGGCGAGCGTTTGCCGCAGTTGCCTGGAGCGACTTGTTCTACCTAATATTTTTTATCGTTCCTTTTCCTAAAACGAATTCTTTCCCATGGAGGTAGAATATCTTTTCGTAATCAATTGTTCCATTTTCGTGTAGCCGACAGTTCACATAGTATCCATATATTAAATCCTTTTTTAGCAGTCGTTGGTATTCTTCTTTTGTCTTTAGATCGTAGTGGGTGATGACTTTTCCGTCATTCTGTACGATGTTGTCGAACAGGCTGGGCTCTTGGTATGTGTGAGGGAATGCTTCGCTTTTTAGTTCCGATTCGAGGCATTTCCATTCTTCTGGAGTGTTGAGTTTGATTACTGCCCAAGCTGAAGAGATCACGCCAAGTATGACGATAGTGATAAGCAATGATCTTTTCATTTTTTTTGTAGAACGTCGAGCTCAGGCGACAAGGCCTAGGCTATCGTTTGAACTTCTGGGGTGGTTGGGTTTCATGGGGTCGTTGAGGAAGAGGGGGCGGATTGCCGCAGTTGCCTGGAGCGTCTTGTTCGCACTATTTAATTTCTAATCTTCCTCCGTTCTCTTCAACTGATTCTTTGGCTATTTCTTCTACCGCAATTTCGATTTCTTTCATTTCTTCCTTTTCTGTAGTTCTTTTTTTGGATTCGAAAGTTGTATGGTGGTCCACCGCGGTTAATGCCTCCTGTCACCCATGAATCATTCAATGCATTCAGGTTCCTGCCGTGCCAGCTTGGGGCTTCTGATTGGGGAAGAACCGTATCATAGAATTCGTCGACGGTGGAAATTTGGTTCCAGTCGATTTCGATCAGAGGTGGTTTGTCTTCCTTCATCTATTTTCTGCGAACGCTGAGTCCTCACGCGGCGCTTGTCGCCGTTGTGAGCGACGACTTGATATGTGCATTTCTTTTTGAATCAGGGGCTGGCTGAAATACCGCATGCGATATCAAGTCGATCATCTTTGGTTTAGGTTGGTTGAGTTGGTTTCTTCTTAGTTCTTTTTCGTTGCAGGATCAGTTGTTTCTCTTCGTTCAAGTGTCGCTTCGCTCGGTAGTAAGGTCGGATAGCTAATCAAGTAGTTCGTCGAAGTCTTCGGTCTGATTTCATCTGTATTCAAATATCTATCCCTCAACCCGATCATCGTTTCTTCACATATCGCTAAGTTCAGACGACGAGCGCTTGCGCTCGTTGTCTGAAACGTCTGGTTGGCTCTTATTTAATATAGGAAAATAGGTAGATTGTTCCTGTTCTAAGGGACTTAAAGCTGAGTAGGATTCCCAGTGCGTCTGTAACTACGCCGGGTATCGAAATGAGAACGACTGCTGTGAAAAACAGCATTGAATCGAACATTAGTAGGGCTTCTTTCGATTCTTCGTCAGTTGATTTCAGTAGGCCATCTTTGAGGCTAGGATATATTTTTTTGCATGTTTTGGTTCCTGTCTTGAAGTTTTCGCATGCGGTCCCCCATCCGAACCAGAGGAGTGCCCCTCCTAGCATAGTGGTACCAAGGTAAAGGTAGATGCTGTACGCGAGTCCGATGCGATCATGCAGAGTGCTAATCGCAATGATCTCTGAGATTCCCAGTAGGAGTAGTAACGCTATGAATAGGTATTTCATTAGCCAACGCCAAGACCATACGACGAGGCCTAAGCTTTGCCTCCATGTCTGAGGTCGTTGATTTCCAAAGGGTCGTTGTGAAAGGGGCGGGCGTTTGCCGAAGTTGTATGCGTCGCCTTGTTAGGGATTTTACCTCTCTTCAGTTGAGTGAATAGCTCCATCCGTTTTCGTTCTTATTTGCTGTGATTTTGGCTAATAGAAGCTCGTGGCTTCTAATCGATGCCTTGAAATTTTCAAATTCTTCGGCTGCCATTTTATTGGGTACAAATGCAGTATAAGTGTCGGGACCAAACGAGAGAATCAATGGCTTTTGTCTTGTTCCAAATGCTCGTTCAATGAGATCTGGTGATCTCTCTAGATATTCTTGGTTCAATGCTTCCTTGCTGTGAACTCGGGGATTTGACAAATATCTATTTTCAAGTTCGCGCACTAGACTCCAGAGATTAGCCTTGGTCGAGTACTGTTCAGCGGGAATGGCAAGAAGTTCTACACTGTTTAGACGTAGTGAATCGAGTAATTCGCTTTTCTTGGGATTGTAGCCTGGTAGATTCATTTTTTCCCTAACGCTGAGGTCTCACGGCGTGCGCTTGCGCACGTTGTGAGCACCGACTTGATATGCTTTATTTTTTACTGCCCAGCAGAAGCTGAAGAGTAAGCTGAAGTAGGTAGTGAAAAGAATAGCTATGACGAAGAATGCTTTTCTGTAACCGTTCGCTTCGAAGAAGCGTCCAGCATCAAAATATGTGAGGATATCCTGAATACCGTCTATACTTTTATCTCCGACGGACACGATCATAATTATTCCCAGCAGCGTCCAAGTCAAAGGAGCACTGATCAAAACCCACTTCATCCAATTCGGTGCTTGCTCTTCCTTTCTGAAAGCCAACGAAACGATGAACCCGATCAAGATGGTGACACCGTAAAACTGTGGATTGCTAATCATTTGTTTTGCATATC
>NZ_JACYFG010000011.1 GCF_014803405.1 Pelagicoccus enzymogenes | reverse complement strand
TTACCACTGAGGCTAGGAGTCAAGCTGCTATATCAGTTTTTCATGGAATCTTGCAGGTACGCGCATATCGGGCTTCCTTTCGCTTTTAGTCGTTCTATATAGAGCCCTTCGTCGTAGGCGGTTCGAGTCTTCCACATCCGGTATATTATCCTCTGCCACTTGTAGGCCAGCTCCCGCATGGCGCAGTTGTAGGTCATTCCCGCGGCCTTCTTCATCCTCCAGAACGCGGACGCCCAGGAGCTCCACTTTATCGACTCGCCGGCGAACTCCACGAAGGTCTGCATCAGGAACCTCGGCCGGGAGTAGCGGCGGTGCACGATGCGCTTCTTGCCGCTGCTCTGGGTAACGGGGGCGACCCCGCTGTAGCGCTGCAGGGCCTCGCGGCTGGAGTAGCGGGAGCGGTCCTCGCCCATGGCCGAGAGCAGCCGCGGCCCTAGAGCCGGACCGGCTCCGGGAAGGCTGTCGAAGATCGGCTTGTCCTCCGACTCGGCGTAGCGCCGGGCCAGCTCCTGGTCGTATCTCGCGATGGCCCTCGAGCAGGCCTCGATGTGGTCCAGGCAGCTGGAGATTCGAAGCTCCATGACGTCCATGATCGCGGGGTCGTCGGTCAGGACGACGGACTCGGCCACCACCCGCAGGCGCTCCTCGATCACGTCCCTGCGCGAGCAGTGGGAGCTGCGGTAGAAGGCCGCCATCTCCTCGGGGTCCGCCTCGCGGGCCGCCTGCAGCGAGGGCCAGCGGCGAAGGAAGCCTATCGCCATGGGGGCGTGCAAGTCCCTGCCCAGCAGCGCCAGGGCCTGCGGGAAGCTGCTTTTTAGCAGCGACTTGAGGCGGTTGCACTGCTCGACCTGCCGGTCGACCTCCCCGCGGCGGGCCTTGGAGAGCGAGTCGATCCTGCGCATGGCCGCGCTGTCCAGCCGGTGGGCCCGGAGCTTGTCGCGGTGCGAGGCCAGCAGCTGGGCGAGGACCTCGCAGTCCAGCAGGTCGCTCTTGGCCCCGGAGCCGTTGAAGGCCTTGCGGAAGCGGGCCGGCACGCTGGGGTTGAGGGCGTAGACCTCCAGCCAGCCGCGCGGGCACAGGAAGGCTACCAGGTCGGGAGCGGGCATCTCGAAGGCCACCGCGACGCGGGCCTCGGGATGCTCGGAGCGAAGCCTCGCCAGCCACGCGCCCAGTTCGTCGGGGCTGTTGGCCAGCTTGTCGAAACGCGGACTGGAGCCCGCCCGCAGGGAGGCGAGGCAAACGTCCAGGGTTGCGTCGGAACGGTCGATCCCGATCGCGAAGTCCAGGGGCTTTTCCTTCATCGTGTCATAGTCGGTTGAGGGTTGCGGAAAGCTCGTCCTTGACCGGCAGCGACAGCAATATAGAGTGGTCCGTGCAGAGGGCTTCCACCGAGGAGTCGTCAAAAAGTCAAGGCGCTACCCGCAGCCCGGAACGGTAAGGTCACAGTCCTCCAGGGGACGCCGCGTATTTGTTCCTGGACTGCGGGCGAGCGCTGAAATTGTAATGAAAAGCCAAACGGAGTCCAACCCCGCCGGAAGTTATTCACAATGCCCCGAAAGCGAGCTCTTCGGCCCGCGCCTTTCGGGCATCATGAATAACTTCTCCTAGCCTATATACGCGTATGGCTTTCACGTTGGGTAGAAAGAAATGAAGAAGATCAAACTAGATGTATCCAAGATTTCTGACTGGGATTCATTTCATGATTTCTTCAGCGAAGAATTAGGATTCCCCGACTACTACGGAAGAAATATGGATGCATGGATTGATTGTGTCGGCGATCTATTCGAGCAAGGAAACGATCTACTCTGCTTCGAACTCGAAGAAATGAAGGATCTAAAAGAAAGAAGTAAGGAGATCTACGAAGCGATAAACGAATGCTCAGCTTTCGTGAACTATCGCATGACAGAGCAAGGACAAGATTCGATACTTTCACTGTCTTACGCATAAGAATGACTTACCCAACCAGACATCGCACACAATGGCGGCAAACGCTCGCCTCTTTCATAACGACCCCATGAAAATCAACCTCTACAGACTTGGAACCTCAACCGAAGCCGCCATCGTGTGGATTTGACGTTAGTGAGAAAACAATGCACGTATTCATCGATACAAACATCCTTCTCAACTTCTTCCATTTTACAAAGGACGAGTTAAGCGCTCTGGGTGACGTATTCGCATCTCATGAAAGAGGAGCGGCTAAAGTCCATCTAACGGTTCAAGTAAGAGACGAGTTTCGACGGAATCGCGAAAAGAAGATTAGTGACGCACTCAAAAAATACAAAGAGACCGTAAGAAGTGTTCAGTTCCCTTCATTTATGAAGCCGTATGAACAGTACACCGAAATTCGATCACTCTCGAACAAGATGCAGGCAGCATCCAAGGAACTCCTTGAGAAGCTCAATGAAGATATATCCACAAAGTCATTACACGCAGATCAGCTAATATCCAAGATTTTTGAGGAATCAGACTTTTCTTCACTCCCAGAGGAATATTACGCGAGAGCGAAAGCCAGGATGGATATGGGAAATCCACCCGGAAAGAACGGATCTATCGGTGACGCAATAAACTGGCTGATTCTGCTAGACAAGGTGCCAGAAACGGAGGATCTGCATATTATTAGCGAAGATGGCGACTTTTACTCTATCTTAGACGACTCAAAAGCACATCCATTCCTAATCGAAGAATGGAAAGAAAAGAAGAATTCAGAATTACATACATACAGAACGTTGGATTCATTCCTAAAGGCTAGATTCGATGGCATAGAGTTTTCTTACGATAGCAAAAAAGAAGAGTTAATAGATGATTTGAAGTGTTCTGGCTCTTTTGCGACAACACATTATTTAATAGGAAAGCTAGAGCAGTTTAGCTATTACTCACTGAGTGAGGTAGAACGAATATTGGAGGCGGCGTTAGAGAACGGGCAGTTTGGAGGTATAGTCACTGATTATGACGTTTCAGATTTCCTCAATCGTGTGGCCGCACCGCACCTTGATAGGCTTCGAAAGAAGGAGCACAAAGAGATCATCAAAGACGTGATTGAAGAAAAATCTGGAAGAAATGAATAACCCTAACCAGGCGCATCAGACAACGAGCGCAAGCGCTCGCGTCTGAGCTTGGCGATATGCAAAACAAATGATTAGCAATCCACAGTTTTACGGTGTCACCATCTTGATCGGGTTCATCGTTTCGTTGGCTTTCAGAAAGGAAGAGCAAGCACCGAATTGGATGAAGTGGGTTTTGATCAGTGCTCCTTTGACTTGGACGCTGCTGGGAATAATTATGATCGTGTCCGTCGGAGATAAAAGTATAGACGGTATTCAGGATATCCTCACATATTTTGATGCTGGACGCTTCTTCGAAGCGAACGGTTACAGAAAAGCATTCTTCGTCATAGCTATTCTTTTCACTACCTACTTCAGCTTACTCTTCAGCTTCTGCTGGGCAGTAAAAAATAAAGCATATCAAGTCGGTGCTCACAACGTGCGCAAGCGCACGCCGTGAGACCTCAGCGTT
>NZ_JACYFG010000010.1 GCF_014803405.1 Pelagicoccus enzymogenes | reverse complement strand
GAGCAACTGTGTCACTGAGCAAGCTGTAAGTTAAGTTTTTTGAACAGGCTTTGTATGTGTATGAGCATCTTCCTCATTCCAGCGACGATGGCGCACTTGTACGGCTTGCCCTTGTCCCTGAGCTTCTGGACGTAAGGTCTTATCACTTCGTTGTGCACCGCAGCAGTTTTGGTCGCCATGTAGAGGCACCGTCTGACTTTGGCTCTACCCTCTTGGATGCGTCTTTTCTTCTTGGTCTTTCCGCTGTCGTCGTTGAAGGGGGCGATTCCAGCCAAGGCGACGATCTGGTTCCTGTTGAGGGACTCGATCTCGCTGAGGTGCGCGAGCAGGGTCCAAGCCGTGACTTCGCCCACGCCGCAGACCGAGAGGGCGATGCCTTGCTGGGAGCGCATCTTCGCGTCGCTTTGGACGAGCTCCCTGATGTCCTCTTCGATCGTCTCAAGCTCGTTCTGCACGATCGCGATCATGCGCTCGATGGATGGGTGGATGAGAGGATCGCTGTTTTGCCGCCGGTTTTTCTCGCGGCTTAGCTGTTCGCTCAGATGGCTTCTGCGGTCGAGCAGGGCGGCGAGCTGCTGGCGTTTTTCGCAGGGAGGCGTTTGGGGTCGTATGTTCTTCTCTTTCGCGAAGTTGCGAATCATGCGCGCGTCGATGGGGTCGGTCTTTGCCTTGACCCCCTCGCTCTTGGCGTAGTGTCGCACTCGAGCCGGGTTGACCCTGGCGAAGGGGAGGCCCTTGGCGAGGAGTTGCTGCATGAGGATTCGCTCGTATCCGCCGGTCGCCTCGAAGACGGCCAAGGGCGTCTTGAAGGTGGCGATGTGGTCGGTCAGCTCGCTAAGGGCGTCTGCTTTGTTGGATACGCTGAAACTTCGCTTGTCGCTGAGCGCTTCAAGTGTATCTTTCGATATGTCGATTGCGATAATGTCGTATTCGGTGGGATTCATGGCTTGTATCTGTCTTGTAGAGGTGAGCTCGCGTCTTTGATGACGGGCTCTTTCAACTGTTTGATATCCAAGCCAGGTCGCTTCGAGGGATCGCTGCTCAGCGCTGAGCTCGCTCAATGAGGGCTCCGGACGCAGATTGATCTCACTCGAAACGCGTTCGGACCGGTGGCCGCCGGTTCGAACGATCCTGGCATCCTCTGAAAATGCCATTTGCAGAGGGCTTTTCGAGCCCTTCCTCCGACGAGTTATGGACTCATTCTCGGAAGGGCTCAAAAAGCTGGAAATCAATGGTGGGGAACCTACAAGGTCGCAGAGGACGCGGAGGTGGATTGTTTGATGGCTGATTGCTAACTGCTGATTTCTGATAAAGTGGCGGGACCTTCCAGATCGCCCAGATGGACGGGTGTCATTAAAACTGTTTCCTGTATTCACGAGGGTAGGGCTGTCTGGCCCAGACAGCCGCATTGCAGGATCATTTCTCTGCGGCGGACTAGGGCCAGTCCGCCCTACCAGGACCGTGTTTAAACCGCCCGTTTGATGAACTCAGGGCAGGCGGATGAACACGGATCCGACGTCGTCGTAGGCGAAGACGGATCTTGGTCGCGTGATGGGCTGGGCGCGGACGACGTGGCAGTCGTCCCTCCATTTTGTTGTCTTGGAGGGACCGGTGCCACCCCGGTCCGCATCGCTTATTCGACCGTGACGCTCTTGGCCAGGTTGCGTGGCTTGTCCACGTCCTTGCCGAGCTCGACCGCGATGTAATAGCTGAGCAACTGGAGCGGAATCGTCATGAGGATGGGCAGCACGCAATTGTGGGCCTTGGGCACGATGATGATCTCGTCGGCGAGGGAGGAGGGGATTTCGTGCGAGTCGGTGATGATGATGACCTTGCCTTTGCGGGCCCGCACTTCCTGCACGCTGGAGAGGTTCTTTTTCAGGGTCTCGTCGTCGGGAACGATTACGATGCTGGGGCAATCCTCGGAGATCAGGGCGATGGGCCCGTGCTTCATCTCGGCAGCGGGATAGCCTTCCGCGTGGATGTAGCTGATTTCCTTCAGCTTCAGGGCGCCTTCCAGGGCGATGGGGAACATTTCCAAGCGTCCTAGAAAGAGGAAGTCTTGGTACTTGGCGAAATCCTTGGCTACCGCCTTCAGCGAGTCCGCAAGGGACAGGGTTTGCTTGATGAGAGCGGGCAGCTCCTGCACGGCCTTCACCATCTTGCAGCCTTCGGCGTACGAAAGGTCGCGGGTGCGGCCGAGGTAGCAGGAGAGCATGGAGAGGATGAGGACCTGGGAGGTGAAGGCCTTGGTGGAAGCCACCCCGATTTCCGGTCCGGAGTGTTGGTAGATGCCGCCGTCGTTTTCGCGGGCGATGGTGGAGCCCACGTTGTTGATGATGCCGATGACGTGGTAGCCCTTGCGTTGGGCCTCACGTTGGGCCTCCAAGGTATCGATGGTTTCGCCGCTTTGGCTGATGACGATCACCAGGGTGTTCTTGTCCATCGGAGCGTTACGGTAGCGGAACTCGCTCGCGTACTCGACTTCCACAGGAATGCGGGCGTACCGCTCGATCAGGTATTCGCCCACCAAGCCGGAGTGCCAGGCGGTGCCGCAGGCTACGATGAGGATGCGGTCGATGTGACGAATGTCTTGGCGGGAAAGATTGAGGCCGCCGAACTTGCAGGTGCCTTCGCTCATGTCGAGGCGCCCGCGGAAGGCGTTTTCCAGGGCCGTTGGCTGCTCGTGGATTTCCTTGAGCATGTAGTGGGCAAATTCGCCCAGATCAGCGTCCTCGTCCTTCCAGGAGATGGTGCTGATTTCTGGCACCACCGCGGCTTCTTCCATGGTGGTGATGTTGAAGTTGTCGCCGGTGATGGTGACGATCTGGTTGTCGTCGAGGTAAACGACTTCGCGGGTGCGGGCTCGGATCGCGCTGGCGTCGCTAGCCAGCATCATCTCGTTCTTGCCGACGCCCAGAATCAGTGGGCTGCCCTTGCGCGCTCCGAAGAGCACTCCTGGAAGCTTGGAGCAAATGATGGCGAGGCCGTAGGTGCCTTCCACCGCGGCGAGGCTGGTGCGGATGGCCTTGTAGACGCTCTTCTCGCTGATTTCCTCGCCCAGGTTTTCCAGATTGTAGGCGATCAAGTTGGAGAGGACCTCGGAGTCGGTCTCGTTGCTAAAGGTAACGCCCTTGCTGGAGAGGGTGGTCTTCAGCTGCTCGTAGTTTTCGATAACCCCGTTGTGCACGAGGTGGATGAGTCCGTTCCAGGAGCTATGCGGGTGAGTGTTGGGCTCGGTCACGCCCCCGTGGGTGGCCCAGCGAGTATGGCTGATGCCAAGCCCCGCGTCGTCCTGGTCGACAGGAAGGGCGGCGGCGAGGTTCGCTACTTTTCCCACGCGGCGAGTGAGCATAATGGAGCCGTCCTTCTGCCAGATGGCCATGCCGGCGGAGTCGTAGCCGCGGTATTCGAGGCGCTTGAGACCGTTTAAAAGTATGGGGGCGGCGTTATCGCGCCCGATGTATCCAACTATTCCGCACATATGTTAGGGGGATTCTAGATTTGGCTGTTTGAAAATTTATCGGCGCAGGATTTCCGCACCTCTAATTGCAAGGTACAACTATCTCTTGATCCCGAGTCGATCTAGAAGTTCGTAAAAGGTGGGGCGGCTGATGCCGAGCTCGGCGGCTGCGGCGGTGACCTTGTTTTTATGCTTCTTCAAGGCCGCTTCAATCATTTCCTTTTCCAGCGCCTCGCGGGCTTCCTTGAGGGTGGTTCCGGAGGGGAGTTTACGGTCGGACGGAAGTTGCAGGTCCTCAGGGGCCACCTTGTTGCCTTCCGCCATGATGGCGGCCCGGCGTACCCGATTTTGCAACTCGCGCACGTTGCCGGACCAGGGATAGGCTCGAATGGCCTTCAGGGCGGCGGAGCTGAAACTGAGTCCGCCGTTGCCGGCTTCCGCGGCGAAGCGTTTCAGGAAGCTGGTGGCGATGAAGTCGATGTCCTCGCCCCGCTCGCGCAGCGGTGGCAAGTTGAGTTCGACCACGGAGAGGCGGAAATAGAAGTCTTCGCGGAAGGTCCCGTCCTCCATGCCCTTTTTCAGGTCGGCGTTGGTGGCAGCCACGATGCGGGCTTTCACGGGGATCTGTTCTCGGCCACCGACCCGCTCGATGTAGCTTTCCTGCAAAAATCTTAGCAGCTTAACCTGCACGTTGAGAGGGACTTCGCCAATTTCGTCGAGGAAGAGCGTTCCCCCGTCCGCTTGTTCGATCTTACCGACGCGGGTGCTGTCGGCCCCCGTAAAGGAGCCTTTTTCGTGCCCGAAGAGTTCGCTCTCCAGGAGCGATTCCGGGATGGCGCTGCAATTGATGGCGACGAAGGGGCCGTCGGCCTTGCTGGAGCGGTTGTGGATGGCGTTGGCGACCATCTCCTTGCCGGTGCCGCTCTCGCCCAAGATCATGACCGGAGCGTCGCTGGTGGCGACCTTGCGCACCAAGTTGAAGACCTTTTGCATCGGTTCGCTGGTCCCGAGCATTCCCTCGAAAGCGTCTTCGTTCAGCTTGCGCTGCATTGACACGTAGTCGCGTTCCAAGTCGGCCACGTAGTAGCAGCGCTTCAGCACCAGCTGCAGCTCGTCGGTGTCGACCGGTTTCGACATGAAGTCGTAGGCCCCGCGACCGATCGCCTCGAGGGCGTTCTCGCGCTCGCCTTGACCTGAAATAATGATGACCTTGGTCTTGGGAGCGATCTGCACGATCTCCGCCAAGGTGTTCATGCCTTCGTCCACCAGGTTGGGACGCGGGGGAAGTCCGAGGTCGAGCAGGACGACGGGAGGGGTGTTCTCCTTGAATTGCTGGATCGCTCCGTCGCGGTTGCCCGCCTGGAAGATTTCGTAGTCGGTCCCGAGGGACCAACGCATTTGGGTGCGGATTTCCTCGTCGTCGTCGACGATGAGCAGCTTGGGTTTGTTAGCAGGCATTTGCGGGAGAGAAAGGGGAAGAGGTGGGACCGGCTGGAAGGTGTAAGTGTTTAGGTACAGACTAGGGTGTTTGTACTGTCGGATTACCTTACAGTATCGATCAGAAGATCGGAAAATGAAGCTTTTTCTGTAGCAGAATTTTTAATGCTAGGGCTGGATTTCTTAACCGCGGAGGACGCAGAGGTGCTCCTGCATTGTTGTTTTGACCACGAATGGACGCTAAGGGATTTGGTTGTAGGAGCGACCTTGGTCGCGATAACTGATGCCCGACACTGTGGCGGGACCACGTGTCTCGGCGTAGCCGTCGTTGGCGAAGACGGATCTTGGTCCCGTGAGATGATAATTTCCACTTACGGATCGAGGTAGGGTGGCTTGTCCCAAGACACCGTTGGACTGATTTGTTTTTAAACCACCGATAGCACTGATTTGCACCGATGATCGGGTTGTGTCTTTTGAACCGCTGAGAACGCAGATGGACGGGTGTCATTAAAACTGTTTCCTGTGTTCACGAGGGTAGGGCTGTCTGGCCCAGACAGCCGCATTGCAGGATCATTTCTCTGCGGCGGACTGGGCCAGTCCGCCCTACCAGGACCGTGTTTTAACCGCCCGTTTGATGAACTCAGGGCAGGCTGATGGACGCGGATCCGGCGTCGCCCTCTGGGCTATGCCGAGACAAGTGGACGCAGATGGGATCCGATTGGGGGAGCCCGTCTGATGATGCTGTGTTGTTTTCTTAACCGCTGAGGTCGCAGAGGACGCGAAGGTTTTTTGTAATTACTGATTACTGATTGCTGATTAAGTGGCGGGACCTTCCAGGTCGCGTGATTGGTGCAGCTCGGACGACGTGGCAGTCGTCCCACCATTTTTTTCTCTGGAGGGATCGGTGCATGTGTCGTGTCGCTTGCGCCCGCTTCGCGATGCAAGATGCCCGTCTCTTTCGAGACGGGCATTGGATACAAGAGCGAATCGGAGGGATTCGAAAGGGCTTACGGCTTACGTCGCTTCAGGGTAACGATGGCAGCTAGGCCGAGACCGAGCAGTCCAAGCGTTGCTCCGCTATTGGGAACCGGCGTGGAATCCGAAGGATTGTTGGCGCTGAGGTCGGGAAGCACCTGTCCCGTATTGATCGATCCGGATGTGGAAGCGATGGGGCCGGTCCAGCTGCCGTTGTCGGCATGACCGAGGAATTGAAGGGTAAAGCCAGCAGGCGTACTGTTCGTTTCGGATACTCCGATATCCGCGCTGGTTTGACCGTTGGCGGGGCCGTTCGTCGCTTGGAAGCTGCCTTCGTAGCTGAGGAACTGAATCACGGTGCTCCCTTCCACCAAGGCCAGTCCTTCGTCATCGTTTTGCAGGCCATTCGTCGGGAACAAGAAGGATAGGAAGCCGTATCCTGCATGGGTGTTGCCGAGAATTCCCGTAAGGGATAGACTGCCGTTCGTTCCACCTCCGTTTCCGTTGTACTCGACGAGCGTGAGGGAACTCAGGTCGGTGCCAGCGATTCCTGCAATCTCTACAAACTCCCCGGTGTCGGTTCCAGGTTCGTCGTAGTTGATCTCGTTGATCCAGACGTCGTTGATAGTGAGGGCTTTGAGCGAGTAGCTGGTGGAGGTGGCGAGGGCGAAGAGTAGGCACAGCTTTGCCGTGCGGGTAACAGCAGTATTCATTCTATTTTTTTGAGGTTGGGGGTTGGAGGTACAGGCGATTGGATGGAAGAACCTGCATAAGTGTATGGTTTAATTACTTATACGGTAGGTGATATGACTCAAGGTCTTTTTTGAATCGCAATCGTGTACATTCCTCGAAGCTTGCTTCGTTGGTGAATCTTGCGATTCATCAAGCCCCGAAGCGCGAAGCGTTTGTTTGCCGTGATGCCCCGTCGCGGTCTCTCCGCGATCGACGGAGTCGACAGCTTGCTGCGGGGTGGCAAACAAAGGGCGAAGAAATTCATTAAGTCCGCTAGTCGCGGAGGTTTTTAAGATTACCGATTGCTGATTGCTGATTGAAATCGATGGTGGCGGGACCACGGGTCGCGTTGTTGCCGTCGTAGGGCGAAGACGAATCTTGGTCCCGTGGGTTGTGATTTTGTTTACTTGTCGCGGCGTAAGGTAGTGAAGACGGAACCACCGATAGCACTGATTTACACCGATGATCGGGTTGTGTCTTTTGAACCGCGAAGGACGCAGAGGACGGGTGCCTTTAAAACTGTTTCCTGTGTTCACGAGGGTAGGGCTGTCTGGCCCAGACAGCCGCGTTGCAGGATCATTTCTCCGCGGCGGACTGAACCAGTCCGCCCTACCAGGACAGTGTTTCAACCGCCCGTTCGACAAGCTCTCTTCGAGTCCGAGCTTCGCTCGCCTCAGAGTCTAGGACAGGGCAGGCGGATGGACGCGGACGACGTGGCAGTCGTCCCTCCACTTTTTTGCTCTGGAGGGACCGGTGCCACCCGGTCCGCATCGGCGTGACAAACTGATTAATTTTGTGGGAAGCGTGCTTGTCACGCCATTTAGGATTGTGGGAAGCGACCTCGCGTCGCGATTTCAACTAGCAGAATCATGGCGCAACAGGCGTCGCTCTCGCTCGAGCTTTGCCGCGTTATGAGGCCATCTCCCACAATCAGCAATCAGCAATCAACAATTTTCAATTCTCACCGATTGCTGGTATCCTGATAGTGAATACGCTGCCTTGGCCTTCTTCGCTCTCTACCATGATGCTCCCGCCGTGAGCTTCCACCACCATCTTGCTTTGAAACATGCCGATGCCCAGTCCGCTCTTCTTGGTGGTTTTGAAGGGGCGGAAGAGTCCGTTGCGGATGAACTCCTGGTTCATGCCGCAGCCGTTGTCGCTGACTACGATCTCCGCATGGGAGCCGACTTTTTGGGTCTTGAGGGAAATCTCGCCGACCCCGTCCATCGCCTCGCTGGCGTTGATGACGAGATTGAGGACCACGCTCTTCAGTTTCTTGAAGTCGGCAGAAACCTTGATTCCGCTGGCGATCTGGGAGCTGAACGCTACTCCTGCGGGCTTTTCCCATTCGGCGATGGCTGCCTGGGTCAGTTCCTCGAGGTCGGTGGGGGAAGGAGAGATCTCCAGCTCGTGGCGGACTTGGCTGAGTCGTGTAATGAGATCTGTGATACGGTTGCTGGTATTGCCGATCCCGCGCAAGGCGTCTTCTCTGAACTCTGGATTGTCCCAGTGCAACGGCATGTTCTTGAGCATCAGATTCAAGGTCGAAACTGCATTCTTGAGATCGTGCACGAAGAAGGTCGCCATGGTTTGGAAGGCTTCGATTTCCTTGGATTCCTCGAGCTTTCGAGTGAGGTCGGCGCTGAGCAGATTTGCGGCAATGTGGTCGCCGATGCAGCTAAGGGTATCGAATTCCTGCTGGGTGAACTCCAGGGCATTGGTTCGGTCGCCGAGCACGATGAAACCGATGGCTCGTCCTTGACCGGTCAAGGGGACGAGGATGCGTTCGCCGCCGTCGGGAAAAACGCTGGGGTTGCACTCGAGGATCGGTTTGGCCCAGCCTTTATCGGATTCTTCGATGGACTGCGGCTCTGGCTTGTCGGCGAGCTTGAGGGGAATCTCGCCGGCCGGAATGCTTTGGGGAAGGGCATTGTCCTTGGGCGCTTCGCCTTGGTCGGTCGAGGAAATGCGATGGAAGCTGCTTCCGTTTGTATCCAGCAGCCAAATACTGGTGAGCTTGGTGTCGAAGAGGTTTGCCAGAAGCTTGGTGGTCGATTCGCAGATGTCTTTCTGTCGCACGCTTTGGGCGGTCGTGGCGGTAAGCCGCAGCCAGAGGGTGCGGTAGTCGTAGAGCGGACGTTGGAAGTTGCGGCTGACGAAGCGGCGGATGAGCTGTCGAAAGCGATCCGATTGCACCAGAATGCCGAGGCCCACCAAGGCGATGAGCACGAGGAAGGTTTGGATGGCGAAGGCCTGGTCGCCGCCGAAGTGGGAGATCACCTTGGACAGCACGCCCACCGCGATCAGGTAGCCACCTGCCAGGGAGATGACGAGGGAGCCGCTGATGATGGATTGCGAGGGGTAGAGGTCGATCTCGAAGCTGCCCTTGCGAAACACGGAGCGTCCTACCAGCAGGCAACAGGCGAAGAGGGCCACTGCGTTGATGGTGTCGAGCGAAGGGTCCATTTGCTGGGCCAGGACGATTTGGCTGCTGGTGAAGAAGCGGGCCGCGAAGAGCGTGCCCATGCCGTAGAGCATGAACTTGATTTTCCAGCGCAGCGTGCCCACGGAAGCCCGAAAGGTGCGTTCCAGTCCCACCAAGGCCCCGATCATGGAGAGCAGCATGAAGACGTGCAGGAAGAAGCCTGCCCAATCGAGGGTGACGATCCAGGAGAAGGGTTTCTCCGGGTGCTGCCTCAGGTGGGCGAGGGATTCGGGGGCGAAGAAGACCAGGCCCAGCGGGAGCAGGAAGGCGGCAAGCACGATGGGGATTCGCCTTCCCAGCTTCTCCTTGATGTTGCCTCGCGAGTAGGTCGCGGAAAAGAGCAGCCAGAGGCCGGGCAGCAAAGCGGAGGCCATGAAGCGCCAGCGAATGAAGTCGGCGATCTCCAGCGGGTTCGTGCTGCGCAAGGCAAGTCCGGTGAGCAGTTGCTCGGCGGAGAGGACCAGCATGCCGATGCCGAAGGTCCACATCGCGATTCCGCGACTCTTGCTGAAGGGCGCGATGAAGACGAACAGCGCGGCAACGGCGGCGCTGACGAAGGAAAAGAGGACAGGGAGGTTCAAGGTGGAGGAGCTTTTTTTACCAAGAAGGAGGCCTGGGCCGGAGAGGCGAGGCCGGTCACGATCGGAATTCCAAAGATGCGTGTGGAAGCCCTCTTGTCACGCGAAAGATGGGACGCGTAGGAAGGGAGGACTCCCTACGGTCGCATTGTTGATCGAGCGGATCGGGTAGGGTGGCTTGTCCCAAGACACCGTTGGGCTGATTTGTTTTTTTACTTGTCGCGGCGTAAGGTAGTGAAGACGGAACCACCGATAGCTCTGATTCGCACCGATGATCGGGTTGTGTGGTTTTAACCGCGGAGGACGCAGAGGACGCGGAGGGTTTGAGATTCGGTCGTGTGATCATTGCAACCGCCCGTTCGACAAGCTCAGGGCAGGCTGATGGCTCAGATTTACTGCCTTTAAAACTGTTTCCTGTGTTCAAAAGGGTAGGGCTGTCTGGCCCAGACAGCCGCGTTGCAGGATCATTTCTCCGCGGCGGACTGGGCCAGTCCGCCCTACCAGGACAGTGTTCTAATCGTACACCAGATTTACTCAGATCTTGGGTTTTGATCAGTGATTTGTGATTGAGCGGATCGGGTAGGGTGGCTTGTCCCAAGACACCGTTAGACTGATTTGTTTTAACCACCGATAGCACTGATTCGCACCGATGATCGGGTTGTGTGGTTTTAACCGCGGAGGACGCAGAGGACGCGGAGGTGGATTGTTGATTGCTAATTGCCAATTGCTGATTGCGGATTGCTGATAAAGCGGCGGGACCACGTGTCTCGGCGTAGCCGTCGTGGGCGAAGACGGATCTTGGTCGCGTGATGGGCTGGGCACGGACGACGTGGCAGTCGTCCCTCCATTTTGGTTGCTTTGGAGGGACCGGTGAATGTGTCGCGTTGCTTCGGTACCACCCGGTCCGTGTTGGTTTGATCGGCAGAATGTGCAGGATGCGATTGAGAATCCCACTGTGTGATCAACCTGACCCGATAAAGAGGTACGGAAGCAAGATGCTTCCCCCACTTTGTTCAATTGTGGCGGGACCATCTTGGTCCCGTGATGGGGGGCACGGACGACGTGGCAGTCGTCCCTCCATTATTATTTGCTTGGGAGGGACCGGTACCACCCGGTCCGTGTTGCAAGGTGCCCTTATCAGTTCCCCAGCAGTCCTGCCACGCGTTCTTTCAAGCTTGCGGGCAGCTTTTCTAGCTCGATGCCGCGCAGCAGCGTTTTGGCGGCGTCTGGCTTGCCTTGCTGGGACAAGGAGATGCCTTGCAGCGCCAGAGCTCGGGTTTCTTCCGCTCGATACTGCTTCGCCTCGCTGGCCATGGTATAAATGCGGGCTGCATTGGCTGGATCTTCGCTGAGGATCTCTGCGAGTCCCACCTTGGCGAAGGCGTTGTCGGGGCTAAGTTTGAGGGCCTGGTTGAAGCCTTCGCGGGCTTGGGCGGTGTTTCCGTTTCGCAATTGCAAGGTCGCGAGGGAAGCGAGGGCTTGGGCATCCTTCTTGTCGGCCGCGATCTTGGACTCGAGGGTCTTGACTGCGGAAGCGCTATAGGTGTCGGTATCGATCTTTAGGATACCGAGCAATTCTTCGGCGGTGTCTTTGCCGGTGAAATTCGAAGCGTCCGAGCTGGCTTGGGTGAGCAGGCGGACTGCGGCGTCGCGGTGTCCGAGCTGGTAGCGGGCGCTGCCGAGGTGGTAGGCGACCTCCGCATTGTCGGAAAGCTTGTTGTAGCTGTCTTGCAGCAAGCTAAGGGCCCATGGGTAGTCGCCGCGATGATAGACAATCCAGCCGAGCGTATCCGCGGTGTAAGGACTGGTGGGAGACTGCTCGCGGGCTTTTTGGGCGAGCTCGAAGGCTTGCTCTGCCTTGTCGAACTTCGTCGAGTACAAGTAGGCTAGGTTGTTGAGGGCGGGCAGGTAGTTGGCGTTTACGGTGAGCATCTTCTCGTAGAGCTTTACCGCTTCCTCGTAGCGGTCGGACGTTTCGTAGATCGAGGCGATGGTGGTCATGGCCCCGATGTCGTTGGGGTTGCTCTCGAGAATGGCTTGGGACTGTTTCAGGGCTCCGTCGTTGTCGCCCTCGGAACGCAGGAGGCGGGCGTAGAGCGTGCGTGCGGTACGGTTGTTGCCATCGAGCTCGATTGACTTTTCGAAGGAGGCCTTGGCCGCAGGGATGTCGCCCTTGGACTGCTGGATTTGGGCCCGAATGGTGTAGAGCACGCTGGTATCGGGGGAAGCTGCGATCGTTTGGTTGATGCGCTCGAGGGCCGCGTCGAAATTGCGCTCGCCCATGTCCAGGGCGGTCAGCTGTTCCACGGACTGCAGGTGCAGCGGATTGGTGGACAAGGCGGACTCGAAGGCAGAACGGGCCCCGCTGCGGTTCTGGCCGCGCAGGTAGGAAAGCCCGGAGAGGTAGTCGATTTGCGGGTTTTCCGGTTGAGCCGCTTCCAGCTGCTTGTAGATGGCCACGGCCGCTTCGCTGTCGCCCTTGCGGTTGTAGACTTCAGCCAGCAGGAGGTAGCCCTGCATGGAGTTGGGGCTGGCTTCGAGAAATTTTTCTAGGGTAATGATCGCTCCGCTGTAGTCCTCCTCTTGCACTTGGATGGTGGAGAGCAGGGCGTTTGCCTCCAGGTGGCCGGGGACTCTTTGCACCACGCGGGCGAGGCGGGACTTGGCTTTGCCAAGGTCGCGCTTTGCCAGGTAGGCGAGGGCGATCTGATAGTTGGCCTTTACGTCTTCGGGGTAGAGCTCGAGGGTTTTCTCGAGTTGGCTGATCGCCTCGTCGATCTTCTCGTCGAGAACGAGCAGGGTCCCTTTCACGCGGAGAGCCGTAGGATCGATGGGATCGAGCTTGAGGGCCCGGTCGACGAGTTTCTTGGATACTTCGTCTTGCTCCATCTTGGCAGCCAGTTCGGCGGCTTGGGAGAGCGCCGGCAGGTAGTCGGGCGCCGCTTCGAGGATCTCGTCGAGAGCTGCCATGGAAGCCTCGTCGCCCTCGGTCTGCTGCAGATACTGGGCGTAGCGGATACGAATGCCAGAGCGGGGTGGAGCGACTTCCGCCGCTTTGGCGAAGGCGGCTGCCGCTTCTTCCTGCTTTTGCTGGGCCAGCAAAATTTGGAAACGGCCGGTGTAGCCCATATAGGAATTGGGATCGGCTTCGATCGCTTGCTCGAAGCGCTCGCTAGCGGCTGCCAGATTGCCCGTTTTGAGGTAGAGGGAACCAATCGCGGCATGCAGGGAAGGGGTGGCAGGCAGGGACTCCAGCCATTGGGTAGTCTGGGCTGCGCTGGCCGGGTCGCTTGCCAGTTCGGCGACCAGGATGGGCGCCTCCGGATGGCTGGGGTCTAGCTCGAGGGCCTTGCGGGCGTCGGCGAGGGCTTCCTCGCGCAGGCCGGCGGCCAGCTCGATGCTGGCGAGGGAGGCGAGGGTAGAGGCGTCGCCGGGGTTGAGTTGCTTGACGGCGGTGAGCACCTGGTAGGCGTCGCGCAGGCGGCCTTGCTGTTTGTAGACTTCGCCCACCAAGGCAAGGGCTTGCGGATTCTTTGGCTCTTCCCGCAAGGCGTTCTTGAGCAGGATCTCCGCTTCGGCGAGCTTGCCCGCTTCGATTTGCTCGTCGGCCTTTTGGATCAGGCTGGCGACGTCCGCGGAGCCGCCGCAGCCGGCGAGGAAGAGGAAGCCGAGGGAGGCAAGGAGTAAGGTGGCAAGGGTTTTTAGATTCATGAAGCTAACAGGTTGGTGAAATTAACCGCAAAGAACGCGAAGACCGCAAAGATTTAACGGGGCAATTCATATTTTCTTAACCGCCGAGTACGCAGAGGGGAATTGTTGATGGCTAATGGCTAATGGCTAATGGCTAATGGCTGATTGCTGATTGGAGACTGTGGGAAGCGACCTTGTGTCGCGATAACTAATGGCTGACAATGTCAGGCGAAGACGGATCTAGGTCGCGTGAGATGTGATTTTTTTACTTGTCGCGGCGTAGGGTAGTGAAGACGGAACCACCGATAGCACTGATTTGCACCGATGATCGGGTTGTGTGGTAGGTTTCTGGTTTGATCGGGTTTGATGACGCTATGTTGTTTTGTTAACCGCAGAGGACGCAAAGGACGCGGAGTTTTTTTTGTGATTATGGATTATCGGATTATAGATCACCGATACGAGATTCGTGATCGAGCGACGTGTCGCGTTGTTGCCGTCGTAGGCGAAGACGGATCTGGGTCGCGTGGTGGGACGGTCGGAACACGTTTGCTGCGTTTTTGCTTTCGCGAGGATTAGCGTATTTAGCGCTCGATGGATTTGGTCCAGTTCGTCCTTCGCGCTCTTCGCGCTTAGGTTTTTTCGACCTCCTTCTTCCGCTCCGATTGCCGGAAGAGCCAGAGCACGATGAATACGGGAATGAGGGTGACGGCGAAGAGCGGTTGTCCGCCTTGCTTGTGGAACCAGCCGTGGATCATTTCAGGATCGATGTAGTAGCATTGCCAGGCCAGCACCGTGATGCGGATGGCGTTGCGAATGATGCCGATGGGAATGAAGAGCGACACGAAGACGGCTCGCTTCCATGGGGTTTTGAGAAAGAGAAAGGACGCCACCAAGCTGGTGATGAAGAGGACCAAGCTAGAGCGCAGGCCGCTGCACTGGGGCGCCACCTCCATGGTGATGGTCGGCATCTCGAAGATGAGGCCCGAGCGGTAGATCGGAACCCCAATCAGCTTGATGCCCCAGTAGGAAACCTCTGCGGAGGTGTGCTGGAAGAAGATCTGTATGCCCTCCCGCACCGCTACGGGGAATGGGGTGATGAGAACGAGGAAGAGGATGGCGAAGATTTGGGCCCGTACCGTTTTGACTCCGAAAAGCGTGAAAATGCTGGCGACAATGAAACAGACGTAAGCGAAGATTGAATACGCGAGATAGTTCTCGATTTGCTCGGGATCGAGCGGATTGGCGCTGCTGCGGTAGAAGGCGAAGAGCGAGAGCAGGCCAATGCCGAGCGGGATCAAGGCCAGTGTCCTGCGCGGGCTGGAAGGCTCGATTTCCTTCAAGCGGCTCGTGTCCCATGCCAAGTATATGGATACAAAAGGGATCAGGATGACGTGCGAATACAAGTCGCTGCTGCGAGCGAGCGTCCACAGGTACTGCAAGGGCGTCAGGAAAAGCAGGGACAGGATTCCCACCGCGACAGCGAGGATAACGAGTTGGGTGTTAGGATTCTTTGTAGGCATCTATTTCGAAAGGCGATCGAGCAGGTCTTGGAGCAACGTACGTTTGGGTAACCGCAGAGGACGCAGAGTACGCGGAGTTTTTTCAGCCACTTTGGTTGAGGGAATTTTGAATGTTTCGTCGTTGCACTTCTCAAGTGTCGCTTAGGCTCGGTAGTAAATCAGTAATTATCAATGGATGGCGGCAGCCATCCCATATAGCGGCGCCGTCGGCAGTTACTTAAGGCGAGTTAGGCAGCTCTAAGTAGATCTGACTAGCTTTTCTTGAGAGAGAAGCTCGCAAACTTTTCGGATCGGGTAGGGAGGCTTGGGAGCGCGTTTGATCGGGTTGTAAATTTTGAACCACGGAGGAGCGGAGGGTTTGAGATTTGGTTGTGTGTTCTTTTGTAACCACTGATGACACAGATTTGCACAGATGCTCGGGTTGTGTGGTTGGGATCGGGTTTGACCGGGTTGTAAATTTTAACCGCGGAGGACGCAGAGGACGCGGAGGTTTTTTTTGTGATTATCGATTACCGATTGCGGATAGCTGATTGAGTGGATGGTGGCGGGACCTTCCAGGTCGCGCGATGTGGGCCGGAGTTGGAACCTGCACTGCTTTTTAAACCACCGATAGCTCTGATTTGCACCGATGATCGGGTTGCGTGGTTTGAACCGCGCAGGACGCGGAGGTGGATTGTTGATGGCTGATTGCTAATTGCTGATTTCTGATAAAGTGGCGGGACCTTCCAGGTCGCCCAGATGGACGGGTGCCATTAAAACTGATTCCTGTGTTCACGAGGGTAGGGCTGTCTGGCCCAGACAGCCGCATTGCAGGATCATTTCTCTGCGGCGGACTGGGCCAGTCCGCCCTACCAGGACCGTGTTTCAACCGCCCCTCGGCGAGTTCTGGGTCTTCGACAAGGTCACTTCCCACAGCCAAGATTACTGATTGCGGATTGAAATCGATGGTGGCGGGACCTTCCAGGTCGCGTTGTTGCCGTGGTAGGCGAAGACGGATCTGGGTCCCGTTGTGGGGTGGGCGCGGACGACGTGGCAGTCGTCCCTGCATTATGGTTGCTCTGGAGGGACCGGTGCCACCCGGTCCGTGCCGCAAGGTGTCTGGTATTCCGAGAAGTGTTCATATTTCTTACAGAACGACTTCAGCTCGGAGGTAGCTTCAGAAGCGAGGCAGGATCGGCAACGTATTCGTGGGTAGGGGCTAAGGGGCTGAGGGGGCGTCCTCCCTCTGGAGTTGGCAGTTCTGATGCTGCTTCAGAAGGCATGAAAAAGATACCCCTATACCTCCTCATCCTCTTATTCTCAGCAAGCGCGGCCTCCGCCATCACTATCACGGGGCCGAAACCCGGACCAGAAATTACCTCAAGCGGCGACGATGTCTGCGTGACCTACGGTTTTGCGGGCGGCGACTACCTGGATTTCAAGACCCTGTGCATCAAGATCTGCCTGTACGAATCAGATATCATCTTCGATGACTTCATCGCCTGCCAAACGATCACCTTGACCAAGAACCAGCTGAGTCTCCTCAGCGGGGGGAACTGGAAAACCAAGGTGGATTCCAAGCTGACCTTCAAGGATGCCCACAGCCCCATCACTCGTGGGGACGACTACTATGTCGAGTGGGAAATCGTAGAGTGCGTGCCAGACGCCGTTTCTAGCTTGTCGGCCCTAGCCCTCGCTGTGGGGCTCATCGTGACCACTCGCCGCCGGTTCGGAAAATCTTAGTGCAGAAGTGCCCCGATTGTAGGAAGCGAGAACTCACTTCGGTCGCATTGCTGATGGAAGATTGTCGATGGCTGATTGCTAATTGCTAATTACGGATTGCTGATTGAGTGGATGGTGGCGTGACCTTCCAGGTCGCCCAGATGGACGGGTGTCATTAAAACTGTTTCCTGTATTCACGAGGGTAGGGCTGTCTGGTCTAGCCTGAGCAAAGTCCAAGGGCCCAGACAGCCGCGTTGCAGGATCATTTCTCTGCGGCGGACTGGGCCAGTCCGCCCTACCAGGACCGTGTTTCAACCGCCCGCACGACAAGCTCCCTTGGAGTCCGAGCTTCGCTCGCCTCAGAGTCTAGGACAGGGCAGGCGGATGGGCGCGGACGACGTGGTACCGAACGAAGTGACAAATTCAGTCGTCAGCGCCATTTTTTGCTCTGGAGGGACCGGTGCCACCCGGTCCGCATCGGCCTACAGGGAACAGTAAGAATGGTATTTGTAGGGCAACAGCGTTTGTTCTGCAGCACCGAGGTTTCAAGCAAAGCGACGCTCAAACGAAGTGCGAAGCCACTTGTCGACGACATGTTTCCTCGTTGGCACTCCTCAAGTGCAAGCCTCCGGCTTCGGTAGGAGGAGTGCTAGCGCGACGAAACATCAGCCTCACGCCGCAGGTACCGTTGGAGACCGTGTCGCGGCGTAGCCGAGTGTAGACGGACTTGTCACGGCGGAGTGAAACGAAGACGGAAGCCAACCTGACCGTTTCTCATAACTTGGACAATGTAGTGGACCAATTGTCTCGGCGTAGCTTTTGCAGCGAAGACGGATTAAGGTCCCAAAATCGAGTAGATGCGGGACCAAGATGGTTCCCCCGCTATGAAGCGAGCAAGTTGAGGTGTCGCCCCAACCTGCGGCATCGGCCGCTGCCGTTCTCTTTTAATCTCTCAGCAGCTGCCTGAGGTAGGTTGCGTAGCTGGTCTTGCCCAGGAACTCGATGCGCTCTTCGAGCTGCCCGCGGGTCAGCCAGCCCTTCTCGTAGCCGATGCCTTCCAGACAGGCCATCTTGAGCCCCTGGCGCTCCTCGATCACCTGCACGAACTGGCCCGCCTCCATCAGGTTCTTGTGCGTGCCCGTGTCCAGCCAGGCCGTGCCGCGGCCCAAGAGCTCCACGTTCAAGGCGCCCTTCTCCAGGTAGATGCGGTTGAGGTCGGTGATCTCAAGCTCGCCGCGCGCCGAGGGCTTCACCTGCTTGGCGTACTCCACCACCTTCTCGTCGTAGAAGTAGAGGCCCGGCACCGCGTAGTTGGACTTGGGCTGGGCCGGCTTCTCCTCAATGGAGAGCACCTTGCCGTCCGGGGCGAACTCCACCACGCCGTAGGCGGTCGGGTTGGCCACGTTGTATCCGAAGATGGTGGACCCGTCGGTTCGGGCGTCGGCGTTTCTGAGGGTGCGCACCAGCTCGTGGCCGAAGAAGAGGTTGTCGCCCAGGACCAGGGCGGCCGGGGCGCCGTCGAGGAACTCCTCGCCGATCAGGAAGGCCTGGGCCAGCCCGTCGGGGCTGGGCTGCACCTCGTAGCTGAAGTTGACCCCGAAGGCGGAGCCGTCGCCGAGCAGGCGCTCGAAAAGCGGCGTGTCCTGGGGCGTGGAGATGATCAGGATGTCCTTTATGCCCGCCAGCATCAGCAGCGAGACCGGATAGTAGATCATCGGCTTGTCGTAGATCGGCATCAGCTGCTTGGACACGGCGATGGTGCACGGATAGAGGCGGGTTCCCGAACCGCCCGCGAGGACGATCCCTTTTCTTGGCTTGGTGGACATAGTGTTAGGAGGAAATTTGGTTGAGGAGTTTTAACCGCGAAGGTCGCTACAGCCTTTTGAAGCGTGGATGAGGGATGAACCGCAGAGGACGCGGAGAACGCGGAGTCTTGGATATGCTTCGACTGTTTCTGTAGACCTCGAAGCGCGCGCCGACCACGCGATAGCATTCGTCCTTCTGAATCAGGTCAGCCATTTTAGCGTTGTTTGGCGCCTTTAGCGGTCACTCCAAAGTCAGCTGTTGCCGAGGCGTTCGCGGGCGTACTTCTTCTCGGCGATGTCGCGGCACCAGTCCTGGTTGTCCAGGTACCACTGCACCGTCTTGCGGATGCCGCTCTCGAAGGTCTCGGCCGGAACCCAGCCGCACTCCTTCTCGCTGCGCTCGCAGTTGATGGCGTAGCGGCGGTCGTGGCCGGGACGGTCCTTCACGTAGGTGATCAGGTCCTCGTACTTGGCGATGCCGGCCTTTTGGGCCGCCTCGTTGCCGGAGACCGGGGCCAGCTCGTCGAGCAGGGCGCAGATGCGCTTCACGATCTGGATGTTCTCCATCTCGCTGCGCCCGCCGATGCAGTAGGTCTCGCCGAGGGCTCCCTTTTCCAAGGCGGCCAGGATGCCGGTGCAATGGTCCTCCACGAAGAGCCAGTCGCGGATCTGCTTGCCGTCGCCGTAGATGGGCAGCGGCTTGGCCTCCAGGGCGTTGAGCGTGACCAGAGGGATCAGCTTCTCGGGGAACTGGAAGGGGCCGTAGTTGTTGGAGCAGTTGGTGGTCACCACCGGCATGCCGTAGGTGTGGTAGTAGGCGCGCACCAGGAAGTCGCTGGAGGCCTTCGACGCGGAGTATGGGCTGTTGGGCGCGTAGGGCGTGGTCTCGCAGAAGGCCGGGTCGCTGGGGCCGAGGGTGCCGAACACCTCGTCGGTGGAGACGTGCAGGAAGCGGAAGGCCTCCTTGGCCTCGCCTTCCAGCTTGGCCCAGTGGTGGCGGGCGGCCTCCAGCATTCGCAGGGTGCCGGTCACGTTGGTCTCCACGAAGGGCTCGGGCGTGTCGATGGAGCGGTCCACGTGGCTTTCGGCGGCGAAGTGCACGACGGCGCTGACGCCGTGCTCCTTTATGAGGGAGGCAGTCGTGTCCTGGTCCAGGATGCTGGAATGGGAGAAGACGTAGGCGTCGCTGGACTCGAAGTCGCTTAGGTTGGCGGGATTGCCCGCGTAGGTGAGCGAGTCGACGTTGACGACGCGGTCGAAGCCCCTCTCCTTGAGGAGCTTGGCGTCGTCGCGCAGCAGGACGCGAATGAAGTTGGAGCCGATAAAGCCGCAGCCGCCGGTTACGAGGATGGAGTTCATAGGGAGAGGAAGTGTTTGGTTTTAACCGCGAAGGACGCGAAGGTCGCTAAGGGTTTGAAGGCAGGAATTAGATTTAAAGTTGAGGACCAAGAACGCTCCGATTCTTCTTAGCGTTCTTGGCGAACTTCGCGGTTCAGGAAAACTTAGGCCTTCCGCCAGTTCTTGAGGGACCACTCGAGGGCTTCCTCGACGGGTCGCATGATGACGCCGGCGTCGCGCAGCTTGCTTTCGTCGAGCACGCAGTTCGAGCGCGGGGTCTTGGCCGCCTTGGACATGAAGTCCGCCTCGTCCTCGAAGAACTGGAACTCCTTGCCGTTGACGCCCGTCTTCTTGATCAGCTCCACCACTTGGGAGGTGGTGACGGCCCCGGGGTTGGTCACGTTGTAGATCCCGTAGGGAACCTGCTTCTCCACGCACTCGTAGCAGGCGGCCACGAAGTCCTCCAGCTGGCTGAGCGAGTTGGTGGCCTGCAGCAAGGTGGCGTAGCTCTGCACCTTGGTCAGGTAGTTGCGGGGATTGTCGAGGTGGTTGAACGGTATCCGCAATCTCCATACGTAGCCTTCGGGAGAGGACTCGTGCTCCCAGGCGGGCCACTGGCCGTCGCCGCGGTCGACCTCGCGGTAGCCGAGCACCTCTTCGCCCAAGGCCTTGGTGCCGCTGTAGAAGGAGCAAGGCGGCTTGCGGAAGGAGAAGTTCGGTGCGTCGTCCTCGCGCCAGCCGCCGCCTCCCGGGCGCTCGCCGCCGAAGATGCAGCCGCTGGAGACGTGGCCCCAGCCGATGGACAGGTCGCCGCAGACCTCGCGTATCACGCCCGGCAGTACGGCGTTGCCGTCGAGGCAGTTCCCCTTGTCCAGCTCGCAGGCGTCGACGTTGGGCTTGCCGGTGTAGCCGGCGCAGTTGACCAGGAAGGTGGCGCCGGCGTCCTTGAGGGCGTCGGCGAAGTCCTTCTTGGACCCGTTAGCGATCTGGCGGCCGCTAAGCGTTTTGAAGGCGACGCCCTTGCCCTCGAGCAATTGGCGAAATGCGCTACCGACGTAGCCGGTGGAACCTACGAGTGCTATCATGA